>NZ_JAKGUG010000002.1:315899-341719 GCF_021568855.1 Dethiosulfovibrio russensis
GAGATTGGACAAAGGCCTGGGAAAAAGAGGGTCTTAGAAAAGGAATACACAGAGGTCGCAGAGAGGGAATGGAAAAGGGCATCGAAAAGGGCATCGAAAAAGGCAGACAGGAAGGGTTACGTAAGGCTCTTGCTCGTACCGCAATGAGGATGATCGAAAAGGGCATGGATCTCGAAACCATCAGTGAATTGACCGGTCTGGACATCGATAAAGTAAGAGATATGAGCCAAAACCCCGATAGGTACAGAGCCGAAACGGACGGATAATTTTATGGTGAAGAAATAGGAGGCCCGATCGGGCCTCCTATTTTTACGCATTATCCGACAGATTGTACAGTCGATTTGCTCAGGTAACCGATATCAAGTTTCCAGAGGTTCCCTTAGTGTCTTCTTCTAACCATCAAAGGGAGAATCCCGACGATAAAAAGGATACCCAAGCTGCCAAATGAGCCTGTGGAGCAGCCTCCGGAACTATTCTCTACGGGGATAACGACGTTCACTACGTTGTCTTCCGGTGAATCCCCTTCGTTTGGAATTATCTTCATGTAAATCATGCTGGGAACCGAGGCGTCGAATGCATGGGCTATCACCAACGAATAATCCTCGCCGGGCTGGATGCCTGATATTATGGGATTTGCAAAAGCACTGCCTCCCTTGGCAGGATCACCGTCGTACAGGAAGAGGGATATATTCCCCTTACTGATAACCCCTTCGTTTTTGACGCCTCCACGAAAAACGACGACTTCCCCAGGTTCAAAGAAAGCTCCGTTGCTAGGTAAGTTGTCTAGCTTAAGATGAAGAGCAGTTAGGTTTTGGTTTATATCCTCCTCAGGTATCCCCATTTCCTCTATTTCCTTATTGGGGTCTTTGGCCAAACAGACATCGTACCAACCTTGGTTGTTATCGTAGCTCTGTTTGTAAGCTCTAAGAGGAAGCTCTTTTACGCTGTCTTTGCCTGAGTTTACTGAAACCCGTATCTTGTAGTTACCGGCCTCCATCCCCGATGTGTTCCACTGTATCGTAGCCCAGTCCCAATTGGCTTTTTCTTTATCTCCCCAACGGGAAATGGCGGGGGTCCGTACCGTCCCTATGGAGATCGGCTTTCCATCGGGGTTGTAGCGAACGGCCTCAAAACTAACCTCCACAGGAGGGCAGTCTACCAAGCTTAGGTTATGGACCCTGAGGGCTATTGTTACGGTGTCTCCAAGTGTAAGGAATTTACCAAGGTCCGCTCCCTTATCGTTGCGGAAGAAGATGCCTCGAATCTTTCTGGCATCGGGATTGCTACTCGAGGTATCCTTCCATTTCCAGCCTTTTTCCTCGTATTGCCACATACGAGGAAGGTTTAAAGAGGGATCGGGCTTTCCGCTGTACAGCCCCTCCCACGCCGTCTTTCCGGCGATATTTCCCACCGTGTGGACGGTCTTCAGGATGCCGCCTTCGGTTCGATACATCATTGGAGTGACTGAGTACCCCAAGGGAGAGGATATGGAAGGGACTCGGACATCGAAAGCGTTTTTCTTGCTCACCGAGGTCTTGGAGGTTTCGGTCGTATCGGTCCTTTTATCCTTATGGAAGGTCCCCTTTATGGTCGTCTCCGCCTTTACGGCGAGATATTTTGCCTTGGCCGTAACCTGAACCGCCACATCTCCACCCATTTTGTTGCTGACGGCCTTCAGGCTATCTTTGGAGCTTTGACTTTTCCACTCTATGCTTCTTCTGGAACTGTTCCCTCCGCCGACGTCCAGGACGACCAGACTGGAGAGAAGGTCTTTGTCCTTCAGATCCTCTATCTGAGCCATGTAGGACGGATAGGACAGAACGCTGCCGTTCATATGGACCGGATGATACCAGTCTACGTTTCGACCTGCCATAAAGTGTATAGCTTGGCTCTCGGCCCTGGAATCGGGAATGACCATCTGGTAGTAGGTGGGCTTCTTTTCCGAGAGCCCTTCTACCTCGCTCATCCATCCCAGCACGGGATAGCGCCATATATCTATCCTGTGGGATCGATACAGGACAAAGTCGTCCCGTTCGGTCTTTCCGGCTAGAGAGGCAGTCATGGAGGAGAATTCTTTCGCTATATCCTGTTGTTTTTCTTTAGTAGATCTTTCGTACGTCGCTTTAACCGAAACGCCGACCTTAGCGACTCCGAGATTGATCCCCACCTTGGTCTTGGAGCTTATCGATCCACCGATATTGTTCGCAACCGTAAGGGTATTGGTGGTTTCCTTGGATTTCTCCTCGCTCTCGGAGTACTGAACGTAGAGATCGTCTTGTCTGGTGTAGTTAACGACCTTCCCGGAACTATCGGGATCGATATGCTTGGGAGGTTCGTCGAGGAATAGGATAGGCGTAACGTTATCTTCCAGTACTATGTGCGTCGGGTAACCGAGCAACATGCTGTCTTTGTCGAGGTCCCCCACCAATATCTGGCTGTGCCTGAGAGCTCCAGATGGATATTCAACCATGGATTTCTGGCTAATACTTCCGTTTTGGAGCGTCACCAGATATATCGTATTGCCTAAGGTCAGGACAGCTTGAGCCCTGTTCTTGCCGGACGCCGAAGGGCACATGGATCCGGTGAAGCTGCCTATTTTGAGATGGACCTCGTCTCCGCCGTGAGACCTATCGAATTCAGATGCGCCGGAGAAACCGGGGGATCCATCGTTCTTATGGTATACCCCGACAAGTACGGCCTGGCTAGGACTGGTGGGATTGACGGTGAAAAGAATCTCGTCCTTACCTGTTCCTCCCATATCGCCGGCGATAGCTCGGACAGGATCGGGATTGCCATCCCACAACCTCCCTGCGAAATCTCTGGAAAACCTCGTGTCCACGGAGAAAACGGCCTTACCATCCTTTATCTCTACGTTCATAAGGCGGGTTTCTCTAGCCTTGTTCGGGGAGATAGACGGTCTAAAGACGCAGAAGACCTTTGCCTTCTCGTTTCCGTCCCAGTCGGGCAACGCTATGTCGAATAAACTTGAACCATAGAGACCCTTGGAAGGAGTTACGTCAAGATAATAGGATCCCAGGATGTTGAGAGCCTTGATCTTTCCCTCCGAGTCGACCTGAGCGTTAAAGAGAGCTACGACGTACTTGCCGTCGGCGGAGACGTACATCGCACCTATTTCGCTCTTACCGTCGTGGTCCAAGTCCCCGGTGGTTATCCGAAGACCGGATTTATCGCTGACCTCGGGCAGACCGGTTCCATCGAAAACGACAGGGTCCCCATTTTCCACAGCTAAGGCGACGATACAAGGTTGGCTGTCGGATCTGCGATATCCGAACACGAGCTCGGTGGCCCTGTTCCCGTCGATATCTCCGGCAACCGCCACAACTCCGGTGCCATCGCCGGACAGCTTATGGCGAGAGAGCTCCGTCCCATATCCGTTGACGGAGTCGATAGGTGCCAGGGAGAAGGTCAGATCGTTCCAGACCTGGGCCAAGAATTGGCCGTTGGTACTGTCTCTTATAAGGACAGCGGCATCGCCGATTTTGCCTTCCAGAAGTTGTGGTTTCTTCGACCACGACTCTCTCTTATCCTTCAAATCGGACCATTCCACCCTGTTGCCATTGTCGTCAGAGACTATGTTCGGTAGAAACACGTCGCTGATAACGTCGTTGTCGTCGTTTTTATTCTGAGACAAGATAACCATTTCTTGGTCCAGAAGAAGGAGCGGTGCAGCGGCAAAAGGATCGGTATTGCCCGGTGGATCTGCTGCCAGAGATGGACCTGTAAACGTCGCGATAAACGCTAATACCAACGCTAAACGAGCCCAAGCCGACCAGGCTCCGTATCTTTTAGATAATTTCAAACCTACTCCCTCCAAACAAAGTAAACTTAGTTTCTAAAATAAAGACTATTATACCCCTTAGGAAAATACGTGTCTCTGATGACGTCTGATCTTTTTGCATCAAAATATCGAGGAGAATCGTTCAAAGGAAGACGGCTAAGCCTTTCAAGGAAACGTGAGATCTGTGCTGGTTCATAGATGAGCCCCTTCGTTTATTTCATTCAAGGCTTTATACTTATAAAAGAGTCGATGTAAATAGCGGATGGGGGGGGCTGTCTTGGTTTTTCGTCTACTTAGCGTTTTTATTTTGGTTTTATCTCTTTTTGTACACTCTGGCCCTTCTTTCTCGGCGGAAGGGCTGCCACTGCCGAGTCTGGCGGAGTTGGAGACAATGGTTAGTCAGGGGCCGGAGGTTCTCGCTGCCCTGCACGCCCTCGCCAGGGACGAACATCTGGAGAGGTCCGTTCTCCAGGAGATGGGGCCGAAGCTATTCGCCGGGGTCAACTACGGCTACAGCCACGAACCGGCCTCGGAGACGTCGGAGGAGAAGATCTCCTATGGAAAGCTGACCTTCAGGGCCGGAGTCACGTTTCCCATCCTGGGAACCTGGAACAGGGAGAAGATAGGTCTGCTACAGGCTAAGCTTCGTTCTATGGAGGGTCGTATCTCCGCCGAGAGGGTCACGGAGGTTAATGTGACGGCCCTTAGAAAGGCCTATATAGTTCTCTGGGGCGAGATCGGCAAGAGAAAGCTCATGGATGCCTTTCTGGCGGACAGGGAGAAAGTGGAGGCTGCTCTGGCGGACAGGACCCAGGACGGTCTGCTGTTGGAATCGGACAGGTTGGAGTTCTCCTCCGCCTACGATTTGGTATTGAGGGATCGGATAGCCTCTCGAAGGACTCAGGCTCAGGCAGTTCAGTTTATAAGGGAGGCCACCGGTCGTTCCTGGACCGTGGGAGACGAGGTCATGAAGCCGACACTGCCGGACTGGGACGGAAATGGCTTTGGAGAGCTTCTGTCGGTGAAGCATCTGGCCGGAGTTCGCTACCAGGAAGCACGGGAACAACTCTATCGAAGGATTCTAGGTCTGTCGGAAAGGTTGGGCAGAGAGGGGTCCGTCGAGATAGGTGTTACCACCGGACGGGACTTCCCCGGGGCAACTGGAGCGGGGGCCTATGTAGGGGTGAACGTGTTGGAGCCTTTTGGAAGCTTGAGATCCGACGAGGACGAGACCTTTCTGGCCGCCAGTTCCGATCTTGAACGCCGCCGGGCGGAGGACCTTCTGGATCGTATAAGGCTGGACGGCGAGCTTATAGACTCCCAGTATCTTCTGGAGTACGCCCTGGGATCGGTTCGCTTCGGGGTCACCAGGGCCAGAGGGGCGGCCGAGGCGGTCAGACAGAACGGACTCAGGTACGGTCGTATCTCCGGTGACACACTGGAAGCCCTCCAGAGAAGCCGTTACGATTATCTGAGAGCAGCTTTGGACCTCATGGACGCCCAGCTTCTGGCGTTGCAGGCACTGGTGGAGATGGGACGGTTCGTTCCCTCCGCCCCGGAGGAGAGGGCCTATCCCCTGAGGCTGTTCGAGGAAAACAGTGATATTCTGGACCCCTCCTGGCTGGGCGACGGCCCTAAAACGATCGAAAGCAGGGCTGTCCCGAGACCGGTCGAGATCACCCCTAAGACCGATGCGGCTAAAAAACCCTCGGCGTCGGTCTACGTCTGGCGGGCCGAACCTCTTTTAAACAGTCTAACCAGAGGCTCCGAGCTCGATCGTTTGATAAAAGAGGGATTCGACAGGGTGCTCCTTTCCTTCAATTCAGGCGAGGTCAGGGCTTTTAAGAAAAGCGAAGGGGCCAGAGCCTCCCTCAGGGCCTTGCTCAAGGCTTCCGATGGCAGGGGAGTGAGGATGGACCTTCTGTTGGGGGATCCGAGCTGGATTCTTCCGGAGCACAGGGTTGAGCTGGCAAATCTGGTGAGGTTTTTCGCCCCGTTCGAGTTCGACGGACTCCATCTCGACCTGGAGCCCGACTCCATACCGGGAGCGGCGAGCAGACGGAGAGAGCTGGCCGGAGAGCTGATCAGGACCCTGGAGTTGATAGACGGCGTTACCGATCTGCCCATATCCCTGTCGGTACATCCCAGGTATCTCGAGGGAGATCTAAGGTCGTTTTTCGGCCCTGAGCTGGCAAAGCTGAACCCGGAGGAGGTGGCGGTGATGCTCTATTCCACCGACGCCGAGCTGGTGGTCCGGAGGTTCGGGGCCATATTGAGAGCAAACGGAGATCTCCATATCTCTCTGGCCCAGAGCATAGAGAAGGTTCTCTCCACGAAGGAAAGCTACGGTTCCCTGGGTAGATCCGCCATGTGGAGCCGACTTTCCTACTACGACGAGCTTTTCGACCGCTCGAATTTCCGGGGATTCGTCGTCCAGGCGTGGCTGGATTATAAGGAGGCGGTACGATGAAGGTCACCTTTTCTCCCAAGAAGAGCAAGGACCCCAACAGAGAGGGGGATATAAAGGTAGAGTACGCTCCGGCCAGAAGGGCTTTTCCCCGGTGGCGTTGGTACTTCGTGGTTTTACTGGTGTCCTCTCCGCTTCTGTTTTTCTTCTTCAAGGTCGGGTTAGGCTTTCTCTGGGCCTCCTCTCCGGGAGTCGTCTTCATGGAAAAGGTATCGGTCAACTGCCCCAGGCCGGGGTTGGTGACTGAGCTACCGGTTCTGAGAGGGCAGCAGCTCTCGTCGGGTGATCTCATCGCCAAGGTCGTCGAACCGTTGCTGGAGGCCCGCAAGGCTCCTCTTGTAGCGGAGAGACGGGCCATATTGGCCCAGGTACCTCAGTTGGCTCAGGAAGGTTCTTTAAAGAAGAGCCTGGCTCTGGCTGGAAAGGTGCTCGATGGAGAGAGGGATGTTTTAAGTCAGGTGCAGTGGCTTTTCGAAAGAGGGGCCGCCACCAGGGCGGAGCTGAACGAGGCTCGGGGCAGGGTTGTCAGGGCCGAGGGAGATGTCATAAGGGCTCAGGCGGATCTGGAGGTGGCCTCCGCGGCGGTCGACAGCCCTCAAAACGCCGTTAGGCTGGCCCAGATAGAGGCGGAGCTAGGGGCCATGGAGGAGAGCCAGGGGGAACAGATAACTCTTTCCCCTATACCGGGCGTAGTCCTGGATCTGTACGCCGAAGAAGGACAGACGGTGGCTCAGGGGGCTCCTATAGCCACTTTAGGGGACCCCGACTCCGTGTCGGTGGTTGCTTTCGTCGATCCAAGATATCTCAGCATGATCGACCTGGAATCTCCGGCGAGGGTAAGGTTTCCCGGAGGGACCGTCATGGAGGCCGATCCAGAAGGCAGACCGGTCATCGCCGGGCCTCTGCCCTCCGCCCTGGCCGAGCCGTTTTCCGAGGGTAAGCAGACCGTTCAGGTCTACCTTAAGACCGATTCTACCATACCCTTGAATCTGATGGTGGAGGGACTCCCTGTGAAGATTCACTGGGGATTCCGTCTTCCCTGGAGGTGATCCGTATGGACAGACCTAAATTGATCCGTCTGGTGGCCGACGGTGAAGGGGCCTTGATCTCGTCGTCCCTTCTGGTCGATTTGGACGATCCCTATGAAATTCCGTCGGCTCTGATAAACGGCGACTACGGAGGTCTGGTATTGGATCTGGACCTGGAAGAGTCGGCATTGGTGTCGATGCTGACGGAGGTTCGCAAGGAGCCCGCCACCTCTTGGCTTCCGGTGCTGTGTTCCTCCGCGCTTCACGGCGATCTGGTCTATCTGACCGACGGTGTGGTTGCCACGACGGAGGAGGCTATCGGAGTCGTCACGGAGATGAGGCGGAGAGTCTCCGAGATAGATCTCGATGCCCTGAGCCAAGGCAGAGAGTACAGGTTGTTGGGGTATCTCTACGGCAGAACCTCCGACATATGGCCGGTACTTCGGCCGACTTCACACGACCTGTACGTCTATCCCGACGCCGATTTCCTCGGCGGAGAGGGAGATTCGGCTCGTTGGCTCAGGAATATGAGGGAGCGAGGGCTTGTCGGTAACGGCACACTGGTGGACAGGATCAGAAGGTGTCCCAGCTGCGAGGGGGCGAGACTCAACTATGTCGACGTATGTCCCGGTTGCGGCAGCATCGACATAGCGGCCAAGGAGTTCACCCACTGCTTTACCTGCGGAAGAGTGGCCCCTACTGAGGAATTTCTCCGTGGACACTCCCTCCAATGTCCTTTCTGCAGCACCATGTTGAGGCATCTGGGGTCGGACTACGACCACCCTCTGGAGAGCTTCGTCTGCAACGATTGCGGGCTTCGATTCATAGAGGCCGATGTGGTTGTGGATTGCCTCGACTGTCGAACCAGGTCCAAGCCGGAGGATTTGCTGATAGACTCCATCCACAGCTATCGTCTGACCGAGAAGGGCCGCTCCGCCGCCAAGGTCGGCTCCATCGACGACGTCTACGCCCTGTTGGATCGGCTGAACTACGTGGTGCCGGCCTATTTCGACCAGTTTCTGGACTGGCTGATAATGCTCAATCGGCGGTACCCCGACGAGGTTTTCTCTTTGCTGGGAATTCGCTTCTTTAATATAGTAGAGATGTCCGAGTCTATAGGAAGACAGCGAACCTCACAGCTCATGGATTCCCTGGCCGGAAGGCTCAGACAGCTTATAAGGGGGACCGACGTGTCCACCAGGAACGGAACGGGGATTCTCTGGCTCCTGCTTCCCAGGACCGACAGAGAGGGAGCCTCGATTTTGGAGGAGCGGATTTTGGCTCTGGCGGACGAGGTGGTGGTGGAGGGGGTTCCCAAGCCTCGTTTTTGCTCCTCTCTTTTCTCCGTATCGGAGGATCTGCTCGAGGGGGACACGGCGGCCCTCGTCCTCGCCAGGTTGTCCGGAGATCTGGAGGGAAGCTGACTTGAACGTGCCGGAGCCCCTTTTCAGGGCGGTATCTCTTTTCCTGGATGCCCCTCTTTCGCCGGAGACATGGCAGGTTCTCCTCAAGTTCATCCCTTTCGTGCTGTTTCTGGAGATGCCGGTCTACATAATGATAATCCTCGGGGTGCTGAAACATTGTCTCGAACGGATGTACCAGGTTCCCTGGCGGAGCGACTACTATCCGTCGGTGTCCTGTCTCGTGACATGCTATAGCGAGGGAGATGCGGTTAAACATACCATAAGGTCTCTGGCCCGTCAGATATACCCGGGCAGGATTCAGATAATACCCATAGTGGACGGAGCGGCGTTGAACGGGGAGACGTTCAGGGCGGCCAAGTCGATGGAGTCGGCTGTGGCGAGGTTGTCCAACCGATCCCTTCAGGTGGTCCCCAAGTGGCAAAGAGGCGGCAGGGTATCCGCTCTCAACACCGGGATGAACTTCGCCGACGGAGAGATCGTAATGGCCCTCGACGGTGACACCTCCTTCGACAACGATATGGTGGAGCGGGCCACCAGACACTTCGAGGACCGGTCGGTGGGATGCGTGTCCGGTTGTCTCAGGGTCCGAAACGCTCGGAGCGGCCTGGTGACGAGGCTTCAGGCAATAGAGTATTTTCTCTCCATACAGGCGGCCAAGACGGGACTGAGCGCTCTCGGCGTGGTGAACAATATCTCCGGCGCCTTCGGGGTGTTTCGCAGATCCGTGTTGGATCTCATAGGGGGCTGGGACGCCGGTACCGCCGAGGATCTGGACCTGACCCTCAGGGTGAAGAATTATTTCGGTCGTTACGACGGTTTCAGGATTATATTCGACCCGGAGGCCATGGGGTTCACCGATGTGCCCGATACTTTCAGGGATTTTTTCAAGCAGAGGCTGAGGTGGGACGGAGACCTGTCGTTTCTGTATTTCAGAAAACACTGGAGGAGCTTTTCTCCCAAACTGGTGGGGTGGAAGAACTTTCTCGCCCTTCTCTGGACGGGACTGCTCTTTCAGGTGGTGATGCCCCTTCTCATAGTCTGTTACACAGCCTATCTTTTCGTGGCCTATCCTCTGTCCTTCGCAGTGTGGATAACCGTTTTGGTATACCTCTTCTACCTGGCTGTGACGGCAGTGATGTTCCTCCTCTTCGTCCTTCTCCTGTCGGAGAGACCGAAAGAGGATCTGGCGACGATGCCCTGGATAGTGCTAAGCCCCCTTTTCGCCTTCGCCTGTAGGGTATACGGTGCTTTCGCCACCCTATGGGAGCTTTTGGGAAGAGGTCACAGGGACACCAACATGGCCCCATGGTGGGTCACCAAAAAGAGCAAATTCTAGAGGATGAACGGCTATGCCGTTTCGGAAAGGACATAGTATAAATGAGCGAACTGGACATCATACAACCCAGACTGGCGGTACTTATAGACGCCGACAACGCCAGGCCGTCGATCACCGAGCCTTTGCTGGCGGAGGTGGCCAAGTACGGAGTGGCGAGCGTCAAGCGCATCTACGGCGACTGGACCACCCCTAATCTCGGAGGCTGGAAGACCGTTCTGCTGGAGCACTCGATCCAGCCGATACAGCAATTTCGCTACACCGTGGGGAAGAACGCCACCGACAGCGCCATGATAATAGACGCCATGGACCTACTCTTCACCAACCGTTTCGACGGATTCTGTCTCGTGTCCAGCGACAGCGACTTTACCAGGCTGGCCGCCAGGATAAGGGAGGCAGGGCTGATGGTCTACGGTTTCGGCGAGAAGAAGACCCCGAAGCCCTTCGTGTCGGCCTGCGACAAATTCATCTACACCGAGGTCATATCGGTGAACAAGGAAGACTCCCCCTCGGCGATAAAGAGAAAGACCACCGACGAGCTCAAGGGAGATACCCAACTCGTGAACCTGCTTCGATCCGCTTTGGAGGCGGCGTCGGACGACACTGGATGGGCCCAGCTGGGAACGGTGGGTAGCAACATAGCCAAGCAGTCTCCCGAGTTCGACCCCAGAAACTACGGCTACGGCAAGCTGGGAGAGCTGGCCTTCGCCATAGGTATATTCGATGTGGACGAGAGGGTCCAGAGCGACGGCCATTCCCGGGTGATATACATCAGAAACAAGCCCAAGAGCAGAAAAGTCGCCCGTAGAACCACTAACGGGAACGGCAACGGAGGTAACGGTAGAAAGACCAGAAAAAAGGCCCAGTAAGGTTTGAGTGAGGAGGGAGCCGCATATGAAGTTCGTCGCGTTCGAATCTGGAGGAGTTACGGGGATCGGGGTCATTACGGCAGACGACGGTGCCGTTTTGGACCTCAGGTCCGCTCTGCCCGACCGGGAGTATAGGGACATGCAGGATTTCATAGAGAGGTCCTCCGAGAGGGAGATAGAGTTTCTTAGAAAGGCCATCGAGTCTCCGGACCGTTTCGGGCCTCTATCTCTGGATAAGGTCCGGATGCTCCCTCCAATAGCCAGACCGATCCACGACGTGCTCTGCGTCGGGGTCAACTACAGGGATCATCTGGAGGAGACCAAGGGAGAGATGAAGGACTTCGCCGATCCCTCCGCCCCGGTGTTCTTCACCAAGAGGGCGATCCGAATCATTGGGGACGGCGAGCCAATAGAGGCCCGTCTCGATCTGGACGATCAGCTGGACTACGAGGTCGAGCTGGCCGTCATAATAGGCAAGGCCGGTGTAGATATACCGGCGGAGAGGGTCGAGGAGCACGTCTTCGGTTATTCCGTGCTCGACGACCTCTCCTCCCGCAGGCTTCAGAAAAGACACGTCCAGTGGTTCCGGGGCAAGAGCCTGGATACCTACACAGCCATGGGACCGGTCATACTCCATAAATCGGCCCTGCCCTTTCCAGTGAAGGTGGACGTCAGAAGCTACGTCAACGACGAGCTTCGCCAGAGTTCCAACACCGCCATGTTCATCCGCGATATACCGGCCCTGGTTTCGGAGATCTCCGCCGGGATGACTCTGGAACCGGGGGACATAATAGCCACGGGCACCCCGGCGGGGGTGGGAATGGGTTTCTCCCCTCAGAGGTTCATGAAGAGAGGGGACACGGTGGTCTGCGAGATCCCTCCCATAGGGCGGCTGGTCAACAGGGTGGAGTGACCTGAAGGTCCTTCAGATGGTCCATCCGGACGACTCCTCCTGGATGGACCATAGCCGGGCATAGAGACCCTTCTTCTCCAGCAGCTCCTTATGAGTTCCGGACTCAACCATCTCGCCCTGGTCCAGGACCACTATGGAATCGGCCCGGCAGATGGTCTTTAGCCTGTGAGCTACCACCACGACGGTCCGCCCCTTTATCAGGGTGTCGATGGCCTTCTGGATGTCCAGCTCGTTCTCCGGGTCCAGAGATGCCGTAGCCTCGTCCAGCAGGACCACCGGGGCGTCCTTCAGAAAGGCCCTGGCTATGGAGATCCTCTGTTTCTCCCCTCCCGAAAGGGTGCAGCCTCCCTCTCCAACCATGGTATCGTAGCCGTCTGGCAGTTTTGTTATGAAATCGTGGCAGCACGCCCTCTTTGCCGCCTCCACGACCTCTTCCCTGGTAGCTCCCTCGCGGCCGAAGGCTATGTTGTTTGCCACCGTGTCCTGGAACAGATAGACGTCCTGGAAAACCATGGAGATCCTTCCCATCAGGGCCTCCGGGTCCATCTCCTTCACGTTCTTGCCTCCGAAGAGAACCCGCCCCGAGTCGGGATCGTGGAACCGGGCCATCAGTTTCAAGGTTGTGCTCTTGCCGCTTCCGGAGGGGCCCACCAGGGCTGTGAGGGATCCCTCCGGAACGGACAGTGACAGGTCCTTCAACACCGGCGATTCGCCGTAGCCGAAGTTCACCTGGTCCAGCCGTATGGAGTGGTTCTGAGGAGGGACCTTCGTCCCGGTCATAACTGGCTCGGATCGGAGTTTCAGTATCCTCTCTCCAGCCTGTTCGGCGTAGCGCAGTTCGGCGTAGTTTATCAGGGCCGTCGAGAGAGGGTCGAACACCCTGGAGCCAACCACCAGGAAGGTTACGAAGACCATCGGGTTCAGGGTTCCCTCGGCCATCAGCCACACTCCTGTGATGACCATTATGGTCAGACCAGTCCTGGCGCAGGCTATGGCGGACATCACTATGGGCCCGGCGCCTCCCTCCAGGCGAATGCTCTCCTTCATGAGGTCCCTGAAGGATCTCTCCAGGCGCTGAAACCGCCCTCCGGTAAGGTTATATGCTTTAATCACCCTGATTCCGTAGAGATATTCCTGAAGCCTGTTGGCGGCGGATATCTTGGCCCTCATGTGTCTGGCACCCATCAGGCGGATGAACCTGGTAGCCCCTACAAGTATCACCAATCCTATGGGCAGAGGGGCGAACATGGCCAGTGCCATTCGCCAGTCCAGAAACCAGAGTCCCGCGAAGGCCATCAGAGGCAGCACCAGAGCCCCCACAAGCTGAGGCACGAAATGGGACACTGCCTGTTCCAGCAGGGCGAAGTCTCCCATTATCATGTTGGCCATGTCTCCGGGGTCGCGGCTGAACAGATATCCCAGAGGCAGCTTTCTGAGGTGCTCGGCCAGAGCGGCCCGTCCCTTGGCGGAGGCGGAGTAGGCACTTCTGTAGCATGTCCGGTAGGCCGGGATCTCCGCTGCGAATATCAGCAGGGCGTAGGCTGCCAGACCTATGCAGACCTTCCACAGCCCGCCGATGTCCAGGGTGCCGTTTGGGCCGAATCCCTCGAAAAGGATCCCTATGGCTCCCAGGGCCATGACGAAGGGGCCCACGTTTACGACGTCCGACAGCACCGTGAAGGAGATGGGTTTTATCAGCTTCCCCGGAGCTCCGGCGGTTATGTTCTCGAAAAATCTCATCATATCGCCTCCGCCTTTGCCGGTCTCTCCATGCCCCACTCCCTGGCGCTGGTGTGGGCGGTCCACATCCTTTCGTAGACCCCTCGGTTTTCCAGAAGTTCCCTGTGGGTTCCCTCCTCGGACAGAGTTCCACCGTCCAGGACCACTATATGGTCGGCTTCTTTTATGGTGGACAGCCTGTGGGCTATCACTATGACCGTCTTGTCCTTTATCAGGCTCTTGAGCGCCATCTGCATTCTGTGTTCGTTCTCCGGATCGGCGAAGGCCGTGGCCTCGTCTAGCACCAGTATCGGAGAGTTTTTCAATATGGCTCTGGCGACCGCCACCCTCTGTTCCTCTCCGCCGGACAGATACACTCCGCCCTCTCCTATGAGGGTGTCGTACCCGTTGGGAAGCCTCTCTATGAAATCGTGACACTGGGCGGCCCTGGCGGCGGCGTGGACCTCCTCTTCCGTGGCGTCGGGTCTTCCGACCAGTATGTTTTGATACAGCGAGTCGAAGAACAGGAAGGTGTCCTGGAAAACGAAGGAGACTCTGTCCATCAGGTCCTCGGTCCTCATCTCCCTCACGTCGACCCCGCCTATCTTTATCGATCCGGAGTCGACGTCCCAGAATCGGGGGATCAGGTTGGCTGCGGTGGACTTGCCCGACCCGGACGGTCCAACCAGGGCAGTGACCTCTTTCTCGTTGGCCGAGAAGGACAGCCCGCTCAGGGCATCTATCCTGGTGGATTCGTCCTCCGATCCGTAGGAGAAGGATACGTTCTCGAATGCTACGTCGTGTCCTTCAGGCAGGGCCGGTCGGGCCGGTTCGGAAACGGCGGGTTGGTCCAGTATGTCGTCTATTCTGTTGACCCCCTCGGTGATCTGTCTAAGAGTGGCGGACAGATGCATCATCTTGTAGAGAGGTGCGGTCAGTCCGGGGATCATTATTATCGAGAAGAGCACCGTCAGACCCGTGGAACGGCCCCCTCCTCTGGAGAGGAGCAGCACCCCTACGGGAAGCACGAAGGCCAGCAGTGACGTCAGTATGGTCTTGAATAGGATGTAGCCGTTTTGGAATGAGTCGGTCCAGTCCGTTACCAGACGGCAGTAGTCCATCATGTCTCCGTAGAACTTGCGGAAGGAGTGGACGGTCCGGCCGAATATCTTGACCGCCGGCATGCCCCTGACGTACTGTACAGCCGAGCCGTTGATCCTCTCGAGAGAGTCGTAGTAGGCTTTTATGAGGGTCTGGCCTCTTGAGCCTATCATCATGTAGCTCTGGACGAAGAAGGCCAGCAGGGCCGCTCCCGTCGTAGCTCCGGCTATCCAGGGGTTCAGTGAGAAAAGAGCCGCCGCCATCACCGCCGCCGTTGCCAGTACGCTCACCAGGTCCGGTATCTTGTGGGCGACGAAGTTCTCTATCTTCTCCACGTTCTGCTCCAGGGTCTTCTTCACCGCTCCGGTGGACGTTCGGGACAGATACCCGAGGTGGAGTTTTCCTATATGTTCCGCCAGCTTTACCCTGAGGCCGTAGAGGATCCTGAACGCCGCCACGTGAGAGGCCATGTAGCCTGTATAGAGGAAGACCATGGAGGCCAGTACCCCGGCCAGGGCCGTGAAACCCCAGAACCTCATGGCCTGGCCGTCCAGGCTCGAAGGATCGCCCCAGTGGACCATCAGCTCCTCCAGTATTTTGTAGACCGAAAGATAGGGGGTCAGAGCTAGTATGGCGCTCACAACCGACAGAACGCCGGAAAGCACCAGAAGCCCTTTTTTTTCTCCGGCTATCTCCATAAGTCGGACCATGCCCTTTTTTCTCATACGTTTCGTCTCCTTTCCGTCGACTCCGGCTTGAAGCGAAGGCGAACTATGTGGCACGAGGTCATCCTCTTAAGCTTTGGGATGTACTTGAAGGCCCTCATCCAGCGCCACCGGGATCCGCCGTAGTCGTAGAAGTTCCACTTGCCTGCGACCTCTATCGACCGGGACCAGCTTGCCATCGTCCCCGGGTCTTCCGGGCCCCATAAAAACTCGGGGGTCTCGTCGATCTTGGACAGGGAGTCGTGCCATCTCGCCTTTCCCACCACGCAGGGAGCGGTGGACTCCAGCAGCATCTCTCCTTTAGGAAAGCGGTTCGCCAGCTCCACAAGGAGGGATCGTACCTTTTCTTCCGGAAAGTACATCAGAAGTCCCTCTGCTATGAAAAGCACCGGCTCATTCCGGGTCTCCACTTCGTCCATCCAGGAGAAGTCGAAAACCGAGCGGGCTATGAATCGTCTGCTGTCCGTCTCCCGAAAGAACCTCCGTCTGGTCTCTATTCCCTCAGGCAGGTCCAGGTCGTACCACCATGCGGAGTTCTTTCCGAGCCGCTCCATTCTGGAACTCAGCCCCGCACCGAGCTCAACGACGGTTCCGTTAGGGTAGTTTCGGAGAAAACGCTTGGTCTCGCGATCCAGTATCATCGATCTTATCGCGACACCTACCTGAGATTTCCAGCACCCTTCGAAAGTCGAGAAATCGTAGTCGATGGCCTTCATCATCTTTACCGCCTTGGGATCTTTCAATAGCGGTCTTTTCATGCCGGTTTCCTTCGCCTTGGCCCAGAGGGTTATCAGCATAGTCCTGGGTAGAGCCGACATATCCTTTCCCATGGGAAAATCGCCTCCCTTCAACCCCGAATCTACGGGGTCAGTCCTTTCAATATGATGGCGGTTATCTGCTCGAGATAGTCGTCGTCCTTCACCTCGCTGTAGCTGCCCTGTCTTACGTGTTCCTCCATGTGTCCGTGAAATTCCCACCACACGTGCACCGTTCCGCACACCATCGCCGTGATCGTGAGGGGCGACACGTCGTTTCTTATCTCGCCACGACTTTGGGCCTCCTTGATGGACGATTCGTACCAGTGGTGGATATCCTCCTCGCCGCCCCAGGGGGCGTCGTCTCCCTCCAGCCTTCCCCAGTTGGCCATTCGGACCATCCTGGGGTTGTCTATATAGAAGGAGAAGGCCACCTTTATCATGTCCGAGACGAACTCCGGCCCCGCCCCGACGGGAACCGGCTTGGGTTGAAGCCTATCCCTCCATCGATCGACTATCCCGTCCTTGACGGCCTCGTACAGTCCCTCCTTGTTCTGAAAGTGAAACAGTATCAACGGTCCTGAGGCCCCGCTTTTTCTGGATATCTCGCTTATCGTGGCGCCTGCGAAGCCCTTATCGGCGAAAACCTCCTCCGCCGCGGTCAATATGGCCCTCTTCGTCCCCTCCGGGTCTCTGGCAGCTTTTCCCTCTCTCATAGTTAGAAACACCTCACTTACTTATCGATCAGTAAGTTAGTTCATATAAACAAAAATGTCAAGAGGCAAAGAGCCCGTTCCCGCTCAAACGGCTGTACGAGACCTCTCGTTGAGGATATAATCTCTATTCGGTTGTGTAATTTTATCGGGGTCGGAATAAGACGAGCTATTGGATAGGGTGTATCTGAAGAAATAAAAAAATGAAGTTTTCGAGGTGGTCGTCTGTGAGAAGGTTTCTTAACAGGTCGTTTCTTTTAAGGGTCTGTCTGCCGGTGATCCTGATAGCCGGGGTCGTGGCTTTCAAGCCGTCCAGAGATTGGATAAAACAGGTTTTCTTGATGTTTCAGCTTTTGGACGTGAACCTTATTCGGGGATATATACTGTCGTTCGGAATCTGGGCTCCGGTTATGTCCTTTTTCCTCATGGTGTTTCAGTCGGTTATAGCTCCTCTTCCGGCGTTTCTGATAACCTTCGCCAACGCCGGGCTTTTCGGTTGGTGGAAGGGGGCTATCCTGTCCTGGGTCAGTGCCATGGCCGGTGCGGCTCTGTGTTTCTTCATAGCCAAATGGTATGGCAGAGGCCCGGTTGAGCGTCTCACATCCAAGGCTGGGCTCGAAGGGGTAGACCGCTTCTTCGAACGCTACGGCAACTACGCTGTTTTCGTAGCGAGGCTCCTTCCCTTCGTGTCCTTCGATATCGTAAGCTACGGGGCCGGACTGACCTCCATGAAGTTCTGGCCGTTTTTCCTGGCCACCGGATTAGGGCAGCTGCCGGCCACCGTAGTCTACTCTTACGTCGGGGGGATGTTGACCGAGGGGACGAGGCGTTTCGTCCTGGCCCTTTCCCTGCTTTTCGTCTTGACCGCTTTGGTCTCTCTGTGGAAAAAGATCTATAGGGATCGCAGGGAATCGGAAAGTTGCGTCGATCTATCCTCGGGAGCAGGAGATCGATAGACGCTATTTCTCTATCGGCATGTCCTCGTTTCCGCCCCATTCGTAGATGGATCCCTCGTAGTTTCTCACCCGCTCAAAGCCGACGGCTCTGAGAACCGAGGTAACGTACCCCGATCTTATGCCCATCGTTCAGTAAACGGTGAAGGAATCCTGCGGAGTCAGTCCGAATCTCTCTTTCATGATGGACTTTATTTCCTCCGTCGATTTGGTGCTGCCGTCTTTGTTCAGTATGTCCAGCCACAGCATCCACTCGGATCCGGCTATGTGGCCCCCTCTCGGTTCTCCGGCGTTGGTGCTGCCGTCGAACTCCTTTTTGGTCCTGGTATCGATGATGAGTTCCTTTCCCAAGGAGCTGTACACCTGGTCCATGGTGGTGTACCAGGACGGATCGTATTCGTGAAGGGTGAGTGGGCCTTCGTTCGACGGAGAGGGTTTCGTCACCTTTCTCGTCAGGTCGTATCCCAGCGAACGGTAGAGGGGCAGTCCGCCGTAGAGGAGTTTGACGTTCTTCATCCCGGCCATCTTCAACTGCCAGAAGTTGCGTCCGTCCGCTCCGGGGCCCTTGAACATGTCGGAATATAAAACCACTGTGGAATCGTCGTTTACTCCCAGTTCTCTCAATTTGTTCTCCAGACGATCTATTGGAAGGGAGGTTCCCCAACCGGGGTCGCCCGGTCTTCCTACCGTTTTTGAGAGGAAGTGAAAACCGATGTTTACCGCTCCCGGAATGTGTCCCTTCCGGTATACCTTCGGATTGTTCCCGTCCAACAGGACCAGCTTGGGGTCGCCTAACATCGAATGGAGCTTCTGCGGCGTGATGAAGTACTCGGGGTGGACGAATCCGGAAAGATCCGGCTCTCCGCCCCAAGCGGTCGCCGAGATGGTCAGCATGCATAACGCGAACCACACTCGGAGAAGAGTTTGCTTCATTTAAGTAACTCCTTTCATATTAAGGTGCTATCATCATGCGATCCCTACGAAAAGGGATTATACACATTATAACCTGTGGTGACCAGGGTTGCCGTGTGGATCGGAGGAGGTCGAAAGTTGAAGTTGAACGAGGCCGTTTGCCCGGAATTACGGGTTTTCGCCGATAAATGTGTCGATTGCGGACTGTGTCTCAAGGGATGCATTATGTCCGACCAGTTGGAAGAGGGGCCGGGGAAGGTAGTATCGCATTTTCTTAAAAACGGCGTGATCGAGGACGACTGGGCCTTCCGTTGTTCCCTTTGCGGCTACTGTTCCAGCGTCTGTCCCGTAGAAGCGGACCTAAGGTCCGTCATGACCGCCCTCAGAAAGAGGGCCTGTGCAAAGCCGTCCTTAAAAATGAGAAAGCTTTTCGCCGGGGTCCTCGCGTTTCAGTTTATGGCGGCCTGGGAACATATGGGAACGCCTCCGGTCTTCCCGAAGGGTAAGGGGCGTAGGCTGTTTTTCCCGGGGTGCGCCTTGGCGTCCTCCGATCCGGAGCTGGTGCTGATGACCTGGAGGGAGCTTCGTTCCCTGGATTCCGACATGGGCATCATGGTCGGTTGCTGCGGAACTCCCGCCGCGTCTCTCGGGCGAGACGACGTTGCCGAAGGGATAAGGTCCGGGCTGGCTAAAACCCTGAGATCCTCCGGAGTGGATGAGATCGTGGTGGCCTGTCCGAACTGTCTGAAGGCCCTGTCGAGCCTTCCCGTGAAGGTGTCGTCCATATGGGGTTGCCTGGGGGATACCCCCTCCCTGTCCGGCTCTCGACATGCCGAGTTGGAGGAAGCCATGTTCCACTCTCCCTGTCCCCTCAGGGACGACGAGAAGGAATTGGCCGAGGTCGAGAGGCTGGCGGAAGAGGTCTGCCCGTCCATACGTACCGATCCCTACGGTTCGAAAGGCGGACTTTGCTGCGGGGCGGGGGGAATGGTTCCCATCGTCCATCCTGAGGCTCTGTCGTCCTGGTCCGAGAGGATTTCCCGCTACAGACGTGATGGGGAGACCGTGGTCTGCTGCTGTCAGAGCTGTGTGGACTCTTTAGGGGGAGGCAACTCCGACGTGGTTCATCTCCTGAGGTTGCTGCTGGGCGGTGCTTCGCCGCCTCCTCCTACGGGATTGTCCAGATGGACCAACCGCAGGAAACTGAGAAGGGCGATACTCGACGACGTAAAATGATTTTTTTAACTTTAGCGTATTATTTTTTATCGGAGGGGTTCTGAATGACTTGGAAAATAGCGTCTAAAACAGGGGAAATACTGAAAAAGGGCTCGGACGGCTCGGGAATCGACAGGGACGAGGCTCTTTATCTGATGGCTCTTCCCTTGAGATCCAAGGACACCTACGCCTTGATGGAAGCTGCCGATACCCTCTCCAGGGAGACCTTCGGCAACAAGGGGGAGAATCACTTCCACATAGGGCTGAACGTGGCTCCCTGTCCTCTCAACTGTAGTTTTTGCTCCCTGACCGTGAAGGCCGGGATCTTCAAGGAGTCTATAGACTTCTCCGACGATCAGATTCTGGAGTGGGCGAGATACGGCGAATCCCGCAAGGCCGATTCACTGAACCTCATGACCACCGGAAACTTCCCCATGGAACGGCTCCTTCACGTAGGCAGGCTCCTTCGGGACAACGTCGACGTTCCCCTGGTGGCCAACACCAGAGACATAACTCACGAGGAGGGAGAGGCCCTTCTTGAGGCCGGTTTCGTAGGGGCATACCACGCGGTGCGGCTGGGTGAGGGCAGGGATACCCCTCTAAAAAGGGATAAGAGAATCGAGACCATCAAGGTCCTCAAAGACGTGGGACTGAGATGGATGAACTGTGTCGAGCCTGTGGGGCCGGAGCATGAGGCGGAGGAGATAGTCGACCTTATGTTTTTGGCGAGAGAATACGAGGCCACCTACAGCGGAGTAATGAGGAGGGTCAACTTTCCCGGTTCTCCCATGGAGAAATACGGCATGATAACCGAGAGGGAGATGTCCAGGATGGTGGCGGTGTCCCGGCTGGTGATGGGAACCGTTCCGAAGGCCCACTGCACCCACGAGCCCAACTCTCTTTCTCTGATAGCCGGGGGCAATCTCCTCTTTCCCGAGGTGGGGTCCAGCCCCAGAGACGGGGAGGCCGACACGGGCAAGGGAAGGGGAAACACCGTCGAAAACTGCGCTCGTATCCACCTGGAGACCGGATGGGATCCGACCGTAAAATCGAACTGTTTCGCCTAAAGGGCATATCTAAAAACGCTACTCCTCGGAGAGGTCGTTTCGGCGGAGCCCGTTCGAGCCCGTATTTCCGAATCTGCCGTCGTGTAGTACCGATGGGGCGACAGGACGTCGCCCCAAGCCGAGGGGGCACAGGACGTGCCCTCCGAGGCGGTCGGTGCGAAACAGGCGGATCGGAAATACGTTTGGGCGAGACAGGGCGGAGACGAAACGACCTCTCCGAGGAAACTCGGGCGTGAGTTTTTTTAGATACCGAAAGGATGTGTCGAGATGAAAAAGCTGGCCTTTTCGATTCTGCTGTGTCTCTGTTTTGCGGCGGTCTCTTCTGCGAAGGAGGCCGTAAGGGTAGGGACCTGGAAAACCGCCCAGACCATACAGCCTTTTTTCTACGGCGATTACGCCTCCGAAGACGTGGAGGTCCTCTCCTTCACCAATCCGGCAGATCAGAAGACGGCTCTTCTGGCGGGAAGTCTCGGCATGTGCGGTACCACCATCGCTCACGCCATTCACTCCGCCTCCATGGGGCAGCCGGTCGTTCTGGTGGCCTCCCTCTGCAACAGGTGTTCCGCCCTGGTGGTGGGAAAGGACGGCCCTGTAGAGGAGATCTCTCAGCTCAGAGGTAAAAGGATAGGCTACGTTCCCGGGACGATGCACGAGATACTGTTGCGAGAGGCCCTTACCCGTAACGGGCTGTCCCCGGATAAGGACGTCAGCCTGGTCAGGATAGACTTCTTCGACATGGGAACCGCCCTCGCCCGAGGGAGTATAGACGCCTTTCTGTCCGGAGAGCCCTTCCCCACCCTCGCCCTTGACGATGGATACGGCCGTGTTCTGTCCTATCCCTATTACGACGACAGCGTGGGAACCATAAACGCCGGAATGTTGATCACGGAGAGGCTCATAGAGGAAGATCCCGACATGGTGATGGACCTGGTGAGGGCTCACGTCAGGGCGACTGAGTTTTTAAGGTCCAATCCCGACGTATGGCTGAAAAAAGCGGTCTCCTTCGGAACGGAAAGACGGATACTGGAGAAGGCTTCGGCCAACATAGAGCTCTCCTGGGACATGGACGACGCCTTCGTGGAGAGGGTCAAGGCACTCGGCGCCAGGATGGAGGAGCTTCACGTCATAGACCGCCAGCCCGATTACGAAAGGCTTTTCGACCTCTCCTTCGTTCGCAGGGTCAAGGAGGAGATGGGGCTTTGACCAAAAGGTCCCGGGCCTCTGTTTTTCTGCCCTGGATCGTTCCGATATGTCTTCTGGGCGCCTGGTTCTGGGTATGCCGCACCGGAATAGTCCCGACTTATCTGCTGCCCGACCCTATGGACATAGGGAAATCCGCTTTGGTCTACCTTTTCGGCGAGGTCGGATCCGCCCCATACGCCGGGAGATTCGTAGCCGATCTATCGGCCAGCACCGGGAGGGTCGCCATGGGATTCGCCGCGGCGGTCGTCTTCGGGATACCTATGGGCGTGGTCTCAGGCAGGGTCCCGATCGTCAGGAGCCTGTTGGGAACCACTGTAAACGGACTCCGTTCCGTGCCGGGAATAAGCTGGCTGCCTCTGGCCATGGTGTGGTTCGGCGTGGGCATGAAGACTACCGTCTTCCTGGTGGCCTTGGCGTCGTTTTTCCCCGTGTACGTCAACACCGCCATAGGAGCGGGGAACGTCGATTTCATACTCTATCAGGTAGGTGCCACCATGGGAGTCGGCAGGATAAGGGGCGTTTTCGACATACTGCTGCCCGCCGCCATGCCCCAGATAATGAGCGGCCTCAGGTTGGGGCTTGGAACCTCCTGGGCGTATCTGGTTCTGGGGGAGCTGACCGGAGTTCCCTTCGGCCTGGGTGCCCTCATAATGGACGCCAGGATGATGGGAAGGATAGACATGATAATAGTCGGCATAGTGGTCATAGCCGCTATGGGAAGGTTGAGCGATCTGTTGCTGTCTTCGGCCATGAGGTTTTTCTTCCGCTCGGCCCGGAGGATGGCGTGAGCCGCCTGAAAGGGAGGGGGCCGGCCGCTCTGTCGGTTCGAGGGATTTCCAAGGCCTTTCTGGAAAAGAACGGCGAGCTTGAGGTGCTCTCGGACGTGAGCTTCGATATAGAAAAAGGCGAGCTGGTCTGCGTTTTGGGCCCGAGCGGTTGCGGAAAGAGCACTCTGTTGAAGATAGTGGCGGGCCTTGAATCTCCCGACCGGGGAGACGTGTCGGTGGATGGTCGGACAGTCTCGGGGCCGGGACTGGACAGATGCGTTGTCTTTCAGGAAGACGCCCTCTTTCCCTGGCTTACGGTGGCGGAGAACGTGGCCTTCGGGGCGAAGGGAAGGATGGCCAAGTCGGAGCTGAGGTCCGAGGTGAATCGGCATCTCGAGATGACCGGACTGTCCCGTTTCGCCGACTACCTTCCCAGAGAGATATCCGGTGGCATGAAGCAAAGGGTCGCTCTGGCCAGGGTCCTGATACTGAAGCCCAAGGTCCTGCTGATGGACGAGCCCTTCGGCGCCCTGGACGCTCAGACCAGGGAGGCCATGCAGGAATTGCTTCTTTCCCTTATAGAGGACCATTCCTACACCGTGATGTTCATAACCCACGACGTGGGAGAGGCCGCCGCCATAGCCGATCGGGTGATCGTGATGGATAGATCTCCGGGCGGGATCAAGGCATTCTTGTCCACCGATGGTCTCGATCCGACAGAGGTTAGATCCGAGTTGCGGTCGATCATGAAGGATCGGTGACGGCGGTACCGTTGGCGTCTCGTGAGTCGATTTGTCGGAGGTGATTTCGTTGGACCGAGTTGTAGCTTTCGTCAAATGGCCCGAGCCGGGAAAGGCCAAGACCAGGCTTATTCCTGCTTTGGGAGCCAATGGCGCGTCGGATCTCCATCGTCGAATGGCGGAGAGGACCCTGTCTTCCATAATGCGTGGAGCTAGGATGGCGAAATGTTCCTCGGAAATAAGGTCCACCGGATCGGATCCCGAACGCTTTCGCAGGTGGCTAGGCGAGGATCTTTCCGTCAGGGACCAGGGTGACGGCGACCTGGGAAGAAGGATGGAGCTTTCGGTTTTGGACGCCCTCGAGGAAGGCGTTAAAAAGGTGCTGATCGTGGGAACCGACTGTCCCGACATGGATCCGTCTTTTATACCCAAGGTCATGAGGTCGCTAGACGATTATCCCGTAGTGATGGGACCGGCCTCCGACGGAGGATATTACTGTCTCGGCATAAATCTCGACTCCGCCGGAAAGAGGGCCTGTAAACTTTTTAGTGGAATTCCCTGGAGTTCCGAAAGGACGGGTCGAGCCACGTTGGAGAAGGCCCGTTCCCTGGCCCTCGAGGTGGCCAGCCTTCCGGTTTTGAGCGACGTTGACAGGCCGGAGGACCTGGCCGTATGGAAGCGGGCCCGTAGAAAGATCTCAGTGGTGATACCGACCCTGAACGAAAAGGACTCTGTCTCCCGTGCGGTACGTTCCGCCCTGGGAGCTATGGACGTGGAGGTCATAGTCTCCGACGGAGGCAGCACCGACGGCACGGTGGAAGCGGCCGAGCTGTGCGGCGCAAGGGTGGTTCGGTCTTCTCGGGGAAGGGCTGCTCAGATGAACGCGGGGGCCGAAGCCGCCTCGGGAGATATTCTGCTGTTTCTGCACGGCGACAGCGTCCTTCCCTGGGGATACGGCGGATCGGTCCGTAGGGTTTTGAGCGACGAAAGGGTTTCTCTAGGCGCCTTCTCCCTTCGTATAGGGCTGTGCGGCGAGCTGAAAGACCCCGAGTTCCGCTCATCGATGGCGACTATCTCCTTCTGGGCCAACGCCAGGTCCAGGTGGCTGTCTCTGCCCTATGGAGACCAGGGCCTTTTCCTTCGCAGGTCGGTTTTTCTCGACCTGGGGGGCTTTCCCGAGATGCCTCTGCTGGAGGACGTGTCGCTGGTGAGGTCCGCCTCGAGGGTCGGGAAGGTGACGACCCTTCCGGAGGTGGTCCGTACCTCCGTCCGCCGCTGGAAAAGGCTGGGCGTGGCCAGGACCTCCTTGCGCAATTTCATGATAATGCTCGCTTGGGGAATGGGAATCCCTCCGTCAAGGTTGGCGGCCTGGTACAGGGCCGGAAGTTCCATAAAAGGGGGTTCGTAACGATGAAGGATAACTCCAGGGTGAGGCTTGCTATCGCAATCGGAGGGCTGTTGACCCTGTTCGTGGTCTTTCGGATGTGCGGCATAGACAAAAGCTGGTTTACCGAGGAACACCTTCGTTCGTTCGGGCCGATGGCTCCGGCGGTGTTCACCGCCATGTTCGCCGTGGCTGTGATTCTGGCCGTTCCAGGCGGGCCTATAACGATCCTGGCTGGCAGCCTTTTCGGCGTGTTTCAAGGAACCGTCGTGGTCTCCGCAGGGTCTACACTGGGAGCGGCGGCGGCCTTTCTGATAGCCCGATACGCGGCCAGGGATCAGGTCTCCCGATGGCTGGCCCGAAACCCTAGATTCGTGAAGCTGGACGACATGATTCGAGAGAAGGGTTTCTTCGTCATTGCGATAGTGAGGCTCATCCCTCTTTTTCCCTTCAACCTGGTGAACTACGGTATGGGGCTGACCTCGGTCTCTTTCGGATATTACGTGCTGATGTCGTGGCTGTGCATGCTTCCGGGGACGGTCCTCTACGTGGCCGGAGGGGACGTCTTCAAAAGGGCTCTGACGGAGGGGTGCGTACCCTGGCGGACCGTCAGCCTCTGCGTGGTGATACTGATATGCCTGACGGCGGGCTATCTCGGCCTCAGAGGTTCGCTGAGCGAAAAGAGGGGAGAATAACGGAAGAAGGCGGCCCGGTCTCCCCGGCGCCGTGGTGG